>NZ_JACKSY010000105.1:0-977 GCF_025821985.1 Mycobacterium timonense
AGCGACCAAGGACCAGGAGCGCCGGCGAGAAGCAACGCCGGAAACCCCTGCCGCCCAACGACTTATCCACCAACCAACGAGCCGCCATCAACCCCAACACCACCCACATGAAAGATTGAGGCTAGCGCGGATGGCATGCAGCCGTCAGGGCGTTTTCTTCATCCAGGATTGACCACATGTCCTGCCCATAAGCGAGCTGCAGTTCCATGACAGGCCGTGGTGGTGGCGCATTGCGGGCCTGAGCGACAAGGGAAAGCCCCTCGCGAGCACGATCAGCGATCGCCCGCAGATGCGGTGCAATGTCGACAGCGGAAACCTGCCCAGCAGCCATCCGCGAGAGCTGTTCAGCCCAGTTCCGGTAGGCGGCCAAGTCGGGGCCCCCGACGACGATGGTCTTTAAATCCAGCAGGTCGGAACGATCGTGCAGCAACTGGACCGCGGCCGCGGCGGTGCGACAATCCCGGCGCGGCTGACTGCTCAACGCGGCGAAGCCGACACCGCCCACACCCACGACGACCACCATCAGGGCAAGCAGCCAGACGTTACGTTGTCGGGGCCTCGGTGGGGGAGTGAGGTCCTCGGCGTCGACGTCGCCACTCACCTCAGCCGCGGAACGTAGTTTCCCGAGCCGGGTGGTGAGCTGCGCGCGCCGGAACTCACGGCGCATGGTGGACGCACCAATGAAGGCGGCAAGCAGCAGCAATAGGATGCCGTGGCGCCAGTCGCGGAGGAGCAAGTCGACGGCGGCGAAAACCGCGATGCCAGCCGTAGCGACCGCCTGCATGGTTCGACCACGTGCCGCGCGCTGGTAATACTGTTCAGCTATCGCGCCTGCGCGCAACGCGCCAGCTAACCTCAATCTTTCATGTGGGTGGTGTTGGGGTTGATGGCGGCTCGTTGGTTGGTGGATAAGTCGTTGGGCGGCAGGGGTTTCCGGCGTTGCTTCTCGCCGGCGCTCCTGGTCCTTGGTCGCTGGA
>NZ_JACKSY010000106.1:0-3458 GCF_025821985.1 Mycobacterium timonense
CCGACGCCGCCGGCAACGCGCACTGGGCAGGCTAACCCCGATAGAGTTCGAACTGCTCCACACACCGGTCGCAACCGCGGCCTGAAAATCACACCTCCGAGCCAACTGAACTCGGGGCAGTCCCAGATGCAGAGGAAGTACCCCGTACCAAGGCGGGCTAATCATCGATTGGCGACGGCGCTTCGGCGCCTAGTAATTGAGCCCGGAGAACATGACCCGACCGGGATCGTACTTCTGGCGCACCGCGCTCAGCCGGGACAGGTTGGGGCCGAAGTAGCGCGCCGGTGACTGGTTGGCCTCCAGATAGTTCACGTAGCCGCCGACCGAATACTGTTGCACCGCTTGGTGTGCCGAGGCGAGCCAGTTGGTTGCGGCCGCGGGGTCACCGGAGGTTTCGACGTACCACTGCACCAGCGCCGACTGCCGTCGCCACGGAAACGCCGTCGCGGCGGGCGCCACGGTGGCCAGCGCGCCGTCCAGCGCATGCATGATGGCCAGCATCCGGCCCGCGTTGCGGGGAAACGCGTTGACCGCCGCCGCGATGCCCTGCGCCACCGCCGCATTGACGGTGGGGAACACGTCGGACCCGCCGACGTATCCGAGGGGCTGCGGGTTGAGGTTTCCCACGGCCAGGTAGTTCACCAGGTCCATGTAGTTGAAGGTGTGGTTCTCCACCCCGGAGGGTTGTATTCCCACCGCCTGCGTGATGGCCGCCGCGGCGCTGTTGCCGGACCCGGCCGGGCAGGTCGCCAGGATGCGGCAGTGCACGCCCATCGCGTCGACGGTGGCGTCCGCCAACGCCCAGCTGTTCGGGTCCGCGGTGCGCAACCAGTTCTGCCAGCCCACCAGCACCTGCGCGAACGACTGCGGCGGGAAGTTCAGGTTGACGGCATCGACGTCCTTGGTGGGGAACGTGGCGAAGGTCAGTGAGGTGGTCACACCGAAGTTGCCCCCACCGCCGCCGCGTAACGCCCAGAACAGGTCGGGGTTGCTGGCGGCGGACGCGGTAACCGCCTGGCCGCTGGGCAGCACCACCGACGCCGACGTCAACTGATCGCAGAGTAGGCCCGCATGCCGCGACTGAGCGCCCATCCCGCCGCCCAGCGCGTGACCTGCGGCGCCGACCGACGGGCAGGTCCCCGTCGGGACGCCCCGGCCGACGGCCGCCAGCGTCCGGTGCATGGTGTAGAGGCTGGTGGCCGGTGTCACGGTGACCTGTCCCGTGGCGGCGTCGTAGTTGGCGTCGCCGGGCAGTTGACGCAGGTCGAGCACCATGGTCCCGTTCGCGGTGGACGCGCCGGTATAGGAGTGCCCGCCGCTGCGCGGAGCGACCTTGAGGTTGTGGGCGGCGGCGAACGCCATCGCCTTCTGCACGTCCGCCGCCGACGTCGGCGTGACGACCGCAGCGGGCGTGGAGCCGTTGTAGTTGGTGTTGAAAACCTGTTTGGCCCCGGCGAATTGGGGGCTGTCCGGGAGCAGCACCTTCCCGCCGAGAGCCGTCGACAGACCCTCCCAGCCCGAAGGTCGCGGATCGGCCGCGACCCGGGGTGCGCCGAGCACCGCGCCGGCCGCCAACGCTCCCACCGCTCCGCGCAGAAACGCCTGCCGCGAGATTTCACGCGCCATCGTCGGACTTCCGCGATTGCGTCATGCCCCGAATTGTCAATCACGCCAAACGCGGTGCGACACGACGTGTCGAGGGTTGGCCGAAACGTGCTGCAACCGTTATCCAATCCGGCTCGTTCGCCGACCCCCGATCCCCCGTTGGTTTCGATACCCCGCCGGGGTACTGTGGCGCCATGGACGCAGCGCAACTGCGGGCGGTCTTCGCCAGGTCACGATGTGGCATGCCATGATCGGCGATCTCACGGTGCGCTGGGCCGTCACCGCGCTGTTCGGTGCGAGCCTTCCGGCGTACGCCTATCTTGCTGTGTCGCAACGCGATCGGTGGAGCTGCGCGGTCAATCACCTGCTGCACCTGGCGATGTCGGCGGCGATGATCCTGATGGTATGGAGTGTCGGCCTGGGCCTTCCCGCGGTTGCGCCGACGCTCTTTTTCCTGCTGGCGGGGGCATGGTTCGCGTTCCTGGCCGTGCGGGCATCGGCGCAATCCCGAGAACGGCTCAAAACCTGCTATTACGCGGCGATGATGGCGGCGATGGCGTGGATGTATGCGTTGATGAGCAGCGGCACGACGGGTGCGCACGCGCATGGGCGCTCGGCGTCGGATTCGGTGGGCGCGAACATGTCCGGCATGCGGCTACCCGAGCATCCGGCGTCCCCGGGCGCCGGCGGATTCTCCTGGGTGGCTGCGGCAAACTGGCTGGGGGCGCTGGGATTTGCCGCCCTGGCGGTCTATTGGCTCTATCGCTTCGTCGGCCAGCGCCGGCTGGCCCGGGTACCCGCGCGGCTCGCCCGCATGGAGCCGCTGTATCAGGCGTTCACCGCCGCCGGCACGGCGCTGATGTTCGACATGCTGCTCTGGTAGTGCACGGCCGTCGCCGGCGTCGGGCCCGTCAGCCGGCGCCCTTGCCGTTGTCCACCCGATACACGGCGGCGGCCGCGTCGCTGGCGAGGAACGCGATCACCTTCGCGACGTCGAGCGGCCGCATCATGCCGCGCGGTGCGCAGGATCAGGTCGTAGTTCGGATCGTCCGGCGCGCTGAACCGTTCGATCTGCGGGGTGAGCATGCCACCCGGGCATACCGCATTGACGCGCAGCCGGTCCGCGGTGTATTCCACTGCCAGCGCGCGGGTTAGACCGATCAATCCATGCTTGGCCGCGCAGTAGCCGGCCGAATACGCCTGCCCCTCGACGCCGGCGATGGAGCTCACGTTGACGATGTTGCCGCCGCGTTCCAGCAGCTGCGGCAGCGCCGCCCTGCACAGGAAGAACGGCCCGTTCAGGTTCACCGCGAGGTCGTGCTCCCAGTCCTCGTCGGTCATCGAATCTCGTTGTGGTCCTTTTATCTAGTAGCACCGAATCCGCGTTACGCCCGCACGCAAAATATCGAGCGGTGCAACCAGTCTCGATGCGTGGGTCGCGGCGCGTCTGCGCTCGGCCCGGAGGTGCTGCTGGATCCGGCGCGCCGCGATCATCGCGATCAGGGTGATCGTCAGTCTGCCCAACGCGGGCCTGCTGGTGCGCTTCGCCCAGGTCGGCCGCGGCGAGCCCGCCCGGCGGCCGACGTGGTAGCCGAGGAAGGCCGCCGTCGCGAGCGCGCCGATGACCGCGATTACCGTCACCTGATGAGGATCCTTGGCCGCCGTCGCGAGAAGGTCACGAGCGGGCTACGCCTCGGCCACCAACTGACTGCCGGGTGCCGTCCTAGGCCTAGTGTCCTGAGTTATTAATTCGTTTGCAGTAGTTGGCGACGGATTCCAGGATTTGGTCGGCGGTTTTTGTCCAGACGTAGGGCTTAGGGTTGTCGTTCCAGTGCTCGATCCAGGCGCGGATG
>NZ_JACKSY010000107.1:0-1265 GCF_025821985.1 Mycobacterium timonense
CGTTGCAGTCGCTGGCCCAGCCGGCGTCGAGTTCGACCACGGCGACCAAGGCGGCCACCACGGCGGCCTCGACCACCAGCACCGATCCGCTCTCGGAGATCTGGTTCCTGCTCACCGGCCAGACGACGTTGCCGACCAGCCTGGGTAGTGCCGTCAACGGCTACAGCCCGTTCGCCAGCCTGTTCTACAACACGGAGGGGTTGCCGTACTTCAGTACTGGTATGGCCAACACGTTCACCCAGATCGCCAAGTCGGTGGGGGCCATTGGTGGGGCGGCTCCGGCGGCGGCCAAGGCGTTGCCCGGCCTGGGTGGGTTGGGCGGCATGCTCGGTGGTGGTGCGGCCGCGGCGCATCCGGTGGCGGCGTTGGGCGGTGCGGGTTCGATCGGGGGCAAGTTGTCGGTGCCGGTGGCCTGGTCGGGTGCCCCGGCCGCACCGGCGTTGGGGCATGCCATTCCGGTCAGCAGCATCAGTGCGGCGCCCGAGGCGGCCGGGGGACCGGGCAACCTGCTCGGCGGCATGCCCCTGGCGGGTGCCGGGGCGGGTGGCCACGGTGCCGCCGGACCCAAATACGGCTTCCGCCCCACCGTCATGGCCCGACCACCCTTCGCCGGATAACCCACCCACCGGCGCCAACCGAAACGCGCCCTGCCCGCGAAACACCCTGCGGCAGGGCGCGTTTCGGTTCTCCAGCATCCCGCGCACCGGTTGCCGGCCAGCCGGCGGCAGCCACCCCCGCCAGCGGATGACCGCCGCGCGCGAGCACCCGCGTCCCGGCTTTATCTGCGACCGGATTTTTATCCCGCGCCGCGGCGTCCGGCCCCGCGGGCCCGCCCCCGATCCGCCCGTCCCAGCGGGACCGTGAGCCGGCGACGGACTCCGCCCACCGGGTATTGCCGCAGGTAACCCGGCATCCCGGTGAGGTCGCGGCCCGCGGCCGGCCGCGCCGACGCCGAACCGCGACACCCGCAATCGAAACCCCGCGCACCCCACCGGCGGCCACGCCGGCAAGCGGCGACGGGGCGTGCGGCAATTTAGCCTTCCCAAGCAAGCAAATGCAGCAAGCAAATGCCGACGGTCATTACCGAAAAACCACCTGCGAGGGGATACATGTCGTTCGAGTCTGGTGCTGGGTAGCCATGGACTTCGGAGCGTTACCGCCCGAAATCAATTCTGGTCGTATGTATGCGGGTCCGGGGTCGGGGCCGTTGATGGCTGCGGCGGCGGCGTGGGATGAGGTTGCCGCGGAGTTGGGGATTGCGGCCA